>NZ_CP026031.1:3937500-3960000 GCF_003726095.1 Niallia circulans | reverse complement strand
TGTTGCTATCAGAAGCAACTTTTATATAATATCACAAATACATATTATATGTCAAATACTTTTTTTAAAGCATTTCCAGTGATTAAGCTAACCAATCTGGCGACTTTTTATATATTATCACCCTTTATATATGAAGTCAATACTTTTTAATAGTATTTTATCTTTATTCCCAAACCCTGTTTTTAATTAATAAAATCAGCTCACAAATAAAAGAGATTAACTATAAATCCTCACAAAGCTTTCTCTCCTTTGTTCTGAATTTAGATAATCTCCTTTTCGAGTATCATTATACGTTTTAATTATATAATATATAATTGAATCGCTACTAATGCTGCTACTCCTGGAATCCCCAATATTCCTGATACGGTGGAGGTTGCAAAATTAATTGGCACATGTATACCATATTGATTACCGACCGTATTTAGGAAAAATAAAAATAACGCACCTATCATAATTTTTATAATACCTTGTCCAATCATTCTAAGTGGTTTTATTGGTGTACCGACTACTAACAACAAAATAACCAACCCAATGACAATAGATATAATAACAACCGGGCTCACTGTCCATCCTCCCTTATTATGCTTGTATTTATAAATATGTATCATTTCCATAAATAAGACCTAGGATGGACAACTTTTCATTTTAATTAGCACTTTTCAGCCATGTGCTTATTCACTATCAAAGTTAAAAAGATCGATGTAAAAATAAAAGAACCGAATAAAAGATTCTGATATGCTCCCCATTAGGTAGACTGATTTAAAAAATACAATCTGTTATATAATGGGGAGCAGTTCATTCTTCACTCGGCCTGCTTATTATTTCAATAAATTTATTTTTCTTTGTTTTGCTTCTTTAAATAAGAAAAAATACTTTGCCTCTGATAATTTAGCTCCACTAATTACTTCATCGGAAGGATCAAAACTCTTATCTAACAAACTTTTATCATTTAACCATTCTTTTTTAAATGACTAAATTGAACTAATAGCTTCTCATCAAATTCCTTCCTTAACTTTCCTTTTTTTCGAAAGAACATCCGCTAGCCCTCCTGTACCTTACACTTCTCTTCGACCTTCTAACGCTTTAGATAGTGTAACCTCATCTGCATATTCTAAATCTCCACCTACCGGCAAACCATGAGCAATTCTTGTGATTTTAATACCTGATGGTTTGAGCAGACGAGAAATATACATAGCTGTCGCTTCTCCTTCTATATTCGGGTTTGTTGCCATAATAACTTCTTGGGCCTCATCATCCTGCAATCTCTTTATCAAAGAAGGTACATTGATATCTTCTGGTCCAATCCCATCCATCGGAGAAATAGCCCCGTGGAGAACATGATAAAGTCCGTTATATTCTTTCATTTTTTCCATTGCAATGACATCTTTTGGATCTTGTACTACACATATAATACTTCGATCTCTTCTACTATCTTCACAGATATAGCATGGATCTTGATCTGTAATATGACCACATACAGAACAATAAGTTAGGTTTCTTTTCGCATTAACTAATGCTTTCGCAAAATCCAGCACGGTATCTTCCTTCATATTTAATACAAAAAAAGCCAGTCTAGAGGCCGTTTTAGGCCCAATGCCTGGCAATTTCATAAAGCTGTCAATTAGCTTTGATATAGGTTCAGGATAGTGCATAATCTCCCCCCTTAAAACATTCCAGGAAGGTTTAATCCTTTTGTAAACTGACCCATTGTAGAATTTGTTAATTCATCCGCTTTTTTCAAAGCATCATTTGTTGCTGCTAAAACTAAATCTTGCAACATTTCTACATCTTCTGGATCTACAACCTCTTCCTTAATAATCACATCAATAATTTCTTTATGACCAGATACAACAACAGTTACCATTCCGCCGCCTGCTGTTCCTTCAATCTTTTCTTCACCAAGCTGTTCTTGCGCCTCTGCCATTTTCTTTTGCATCTTTTGCATTTGTTTCATCATATTTTGCATATTTCCCATTCCACGCATATATACTACCTCCAATTTATAGTTTCCATTGGTTTTTACATAATAGATTACTTACATATATAACCAATAGGTTCGAAATTAATCCTTCACTTCTAATAATTCTTCACCAAATAATTTTATCGCTTCTGATACAACGGGGTTATCTTGCCGCTCTTCACCGTCTCCTTCTTCAGAAGCTTCTAGGTGCTGGGAGCTATTGAGAAATTCTTCTCTAATGTTGAGCCATTGCTCTTCAGGGACTCCTAATAAATTATACCTTTTTCCAAGGAGTTGATACAAAGAATTAGTGATTGTCTCTATAAATTTAACATTATCTAACGCCATTTGACAGTGGATTTCATATTTAAATTTAATAATAATGGAATCCGTTGATGCAGCAACTGGTTCTGCTTCATTCAACAATGCAGCTTGCGATCTCATTTGGTTTTGCACAAGAGTATTCAGCATAGCTCCCCAATTACTCTTTATACTTTGCAATTCTTGCTTTGTTGCATTTTTTAGTGTTTCTGTTATTTTCCCTAAAGGTGCTTGAAATCCTTTTCTATTTGTTCTTGTTTTTTTCTGTGTTGGCTGCGTTTCTGCGACTACAGTAACACCTTTTTGCTTAATATTCGCCAATTCTTCTTCTAAAGAAGATACCTTACTCAGCAAAGATTGTATTTCTGGAATGTTTACATTAGATTGCCCAGATATGTTTGGTGCTTCCAACTGACATAATTTCACAATGGCTACTTCTAAAAAGATTCTCGGATGGTTTGTCCAGCGCATATCTTGCTGTGTTCTATTCAGCAAATTTATAAGCTCATAAATTTGTTCATGTGTATGTGTTTCTGCAAGATCTTTAAAATCATCATCCAATAAAACCCTTTCTAAGGATTCCTCTAAATTAGGAGCCGTTTTATAAAGTAGCATATCGCGATAGAAAAAGATGAAATCTTCAATAAAACGATTAGAGTCCTTCCCAGCAAGAAGTAATTCATCTAAAGATTGGAGCCCTCTTACCGTATCTCCATCTAAAATAGCTCTCGACAATGTATTTAAAAAGTTTTGTGAAACAGCACCCGTCACTGTCAAAGCATCTTCAACCGTAACTACTTCATTACTATAAGAAATCGCTTGATCTAGTAAACTTAAAGCATCACGCATTCCACCATCTGCTGCTCTTGCAATCATTTGTAATGCTTTTTCCTCACAAGAGATCGCTGATTCATCCATAATCAATCTCATTCGATTGACAATCGCTTGCGATGTAATTCGTCTAAAATCAAACCGCTGACATCTTGAAATAATGGTTAAAGGAATTTTGTGAGGCTCAGTAGTGGCTAAAATAAAGATTACATGTTTAGGGGGTTCCTCCAATGTTTTTAAAAGCGCATTAAACGCTCCAATTGACAGCATATGAACTTCATCAATAATATATACTTTGTAAGGTACAGAGCTAGGAGCAAATTTCACCTTATCTCTTATATCCCTTATTTCTTCTACTCCATTATTGGAAGCAGCATCTATTTCAATTACATCAGGGATAGTACCATCTGTAATTCCTCTACATGCATCACATTCATTACAAGGTTCACTAATTGGTGCTCTCTCACAGTTAACTGCTTTCGCTAATATTTTCGCTGCACTTGTTTTCCCTGTCCCTCTCGGCCCAGAGAACAGGTAAGCATGAGAGATTTTTTGTTGAAGAAGGGCATTTTGCAATGTCTTTGTTACGTGTTCCTGCCCTACTACATCAATAAACTGTTGAGGACGCCAAACCCGATATAAAGCTTGATAGTTCATAGTACCCTCCATTTTTTATTTTCTTTTTTATTATAGCTTATCCGTTTATATTTTTACATCCATAATAGCATACATAAAGACATGGAAATAGTTATTCTCTTCGAAAAAGAGAATAACTATTTCCAAACAAAAGGAATGCAGCCATTCCCTTTAACTTACAAAAAAACTCATCCACATAGGATGAGTTTTGTATGTATAATTATAACTGCCGTGCACCTTTCATCGACTGGCACCCATAAGCGTTACTTAAGTAGTTAGCTCGGTCCAGGTAACCCTGCGGCACATGGGGGTGTCCACTTAATGCTGCTTCCTTCCGGACCTGACATGGTTCATGGATTCCCATTGCGCAGGACCCGGACGTCAACACCACTTACTTAAGGCAGACCCTACAGGATACCAGCCTCAGAAAGGAATTCAGCCTCGCTAGAGCGGATTGCGAGTACAGGGCACCGCTACCTCCCCGCTTAGCACGACAAAATTGATACCAAAATATTAGGTGTCCTAAGACACACTCTTAGTATACTGATAATGGACGGAAAAATCAACATAAAGCATTTGTTAATTATTGTAAGAATCCAAAACACTTGTCTTCCGTTCCTTTTTCTTCTTCCTTCGGTTTCTTATTTCGCGAAAAAAAGAAGTTAATAACTGTCCACACTCTTCTGCTAATACACCCGTAATTACTTCACTTTGGTGGTTAAATCGGTCATCTTGAAGTAAATTCATAAAAGTACCAGCACATCCTCCCTTTGGATCCGCTGCACCATAAACCACCCTTGGAATTCGTGACAGCAGGATAGCTCCAGAACACATAGCACAGGGCTCTAGCGTAACATAAAGCGTGGCTTCCTCTAGTCTCCATGTTCCTAATACTTCACACGCCTTCTCAATAGCAAGCAATTCAGCATGAGCAATGGCAGATTGGTCTGTTTCTCTTAAATTATGTGCTCTAGCAATTACTTCCCCTCTATAAGCAACAACTGCACCAATCGGCACTTCTCCTATTTCCGCAGCCTTCTTTGCTTCCTCTATAGCTATTTTCATAAATAATTGATCTTGGTTTATTTCCATAATTACAGCCCACCTATATATAAACACAAAATTTGTAATGAAAATCCTTCTTTTACTTAAACTAAGAAAATCAATTCTATTTTCCAACTAACCCATGCTGGAAGTTAGTTTATCTTCCAGCACACTAGCTAATTTTTTATTCTACCATCTTACATAGAAAAGGAGAACCATATGGAATCATCTGACACAGCACTCTTAATTATTGATATGATAAATGACTTTCGTTTTGTGCATGGAAATATTTTAGCAGAAAAAACATTAATAATTGCAGAGCATATTCAACTGCTTAAAAAACAATGCAAAAAAGAAAAAATACCGATTATTTATATCAACGACCATTATAATCTATGGCAAGCTGAATTGAATAAAGTAATTGATTATTGTAGAAATGAAAAAAGTGAACCTATTATTGATAAAATCAGACCAGATGATACCGACTATTTTTTAATCAAACCAAGACATTCTGCCTTTTATGGCACAGCTTTATATACCCTACTTCATCAATTGCAGGTTAAAAACCTTATCCTTACCGGAATTGCCGGAAATATTTGCGTTTTATTTACTGCTAATGATGCCTATATGCGAGAGTACCCGCTTCTTATTCCAGATAATTGTATTGCTTCTGTTGATAATGAAGATAATCAATATGCTATTCGCATGATGAAAAATGTCATGAATGCAAAAATATTTACATTCAATGAAAATACAATCATTTCTGCTCTTTCTTCCTCATAAACTGTAATAATGTATCCTGTCAGGAGGGAAGAATATGCAAATTCACGTTGTCCGTAATAATCAAACATTAACAGGCATTGCAGCTGCATACGGTACTACGGTTAATGATATAGTAGAAGCGAATGATCTACCAAATCCAGACCGATTAGTAATAGGGCAAGCACTCGTTATCCCTATTATCGGTAGCTTTTATTGGGTTCAATATGGAGATACGCTTTGGTCTATTGCTCAACGGTTCAGGTTGAATTATGAACAATTAGCTTCTATCAACTCTATTGCTGTTAACCAACCTTTACAAGTTGGTTTACGTTTATATATTCCCGAGAGGCCGCAAAGACCGGTCGAGTCTAACGCATATGTAGAACCACGGGGTACATATGTCGCACCTAATCTTGAGGAAAGTGCACGAGAAGCAGCTCCTTATTTAACCTACCTTGCACCGTTTAGTTTTCAAGCATTACGAGATGGCGGTTTAAAAGAACCACTTCTTAATAATTTCCCTGAAATTGCCCAGAGAAATAATAATGTACTTATGATGGTTATTACGAATCAAGAAAATGATCAATTCAGTGATGAGCTCGGACGAATCCTATTAAATGAGGAAACCATTCAAAATAACTTCCTCCATAATATTGTGACGACCGCAAAGAAATATGGATTTCAGGATATCCATTTTGATTTTGAATATTTACGCCCGGAGGATCGGGAAGCCTATAATCGTTTTCTCCGTAGAGCGAAAAATCGTTTTTCCCAAGAGGGTTGGCTAATATCTACTGCTTTAGCTCCAAAAACTAGCGCTACTCAAAAAGGAAAATGGTATGAAGCACATGATTACAGAGCACACGGAGAAATTGTCGATTTTGTCGTTATCATGACTTATGAATGGGGGTATAGCGGAGGGCCCGCTATGGCTGTTTCTCCTATTGGACCAGTTAGAGATGTTTTAGAATATGCCATCACGGAGATGCCTCCCTCTAAAATTATGATGGGGCAAAATTTATATGGTTATGATTGGACTCTTCCCTTTGTCGAAGGAACAGTAGCAAAAGCACTTAGCCCTCAAGCAGCCATTCAACTTGCAGCTGATTATAATGCGGAGATACTATATGATCAAAAAGCACAGGCTCCCTATTTTAAATACACAGACAGTGAAGGCAGGCTGCATGAAGTGTGGTTTGAGGATGCTCGTTCTATTCAAGCAAAATTCAATTTAATCAAAGAGTTGGATTTAAGAGGAATTAGTTATTGGAAATTAGGTTTAGCCTTTCCCCAAAACTGGCTTTTACTTGCCGATAATTTTCACATAACAAAAAGAACATAGTCAACTTATTTTCACTTAAAAAACCTGTATGATTCGGCTCAACACCTGTAACACCAAGCAGACTAATTGCAGTATATTGATAAAAAAAGGAAAGATCTTATCAAATAGCTCTTTCCTTTTTTAACCCTATCCAATCAATCTCGCATAAATGGATTTTGCTACACTTATCTCTGATGTTCCATGAATGATCGCACGCCCATCTTCAAAAAGAATCACCCGATAATCATCATATTGAAAAGACACTAAATAAGGATTGGCAATTAAGTTTTGAACAAGGGCCTTCCATTGCTTTGAAAGCACATAAAGATCCAATCTCTTTGACGTAGCAGGGCGAATATGAACAGCATCTCTCCCACATAACACCGCTGCTTTTGTTTGATTTTGAAAAGACAAATACGGAAAATCTGCTCTTCCTCCGCATGTAGGACACTCAAATTTTTTTAGCTTTTCGACATTCATTTCCGCATATTCCATTTTCCAAATATCAAAAGAACGTAGTACCGGCAATAACTTTTCACCAGAAAGAATTTGTATGGCTTGCGATACTTGCATAGCAGCAACCCACTGAACAATAGGACTGATAACCCCTGCGGTATCACAGGTTATTTCCTGGGAAGGGAGCTGTTCAATTAAACAATGAAGACATGGCGCATTCTCCCCTGCGACTGGATAGGAAAGCCCATAGCTTCCTACACATGCCCCAAAAAGAAATGGTATTTTCAGCTTAATCGCAGCATCATTTATGACTAATCTTGTTTCAAAATTATCGGTACCATCTATTAGAATAGAAGCACCCTCTATAAATTTTTCGATTGTATGACAGTTTATATCCTCCACCACTGCCTCTATAAGCGTATGACTGCTAATATCCTTTAATCTCCTTTTTGCCGCAACAGCTTTAGGGAGTTTATCGGCTGCATCCTCTTCCGTATAGAGCTGTTGCCTTTGCAAATTGCTCTCTTCTACGTAATCACGATCGATAATAGTCAGTCTTCCTATTCCTGCTCTTACCAGCATCTCAGAACTAGCTGATCCTAAGGCTCCTGCCCCTAAAATAACAGCATGACTAGCTTCAATATTTCTTTGTCCCTCTTTACCAATAAATAATTCCTGCTTTAAAAAACGACTAGTCAAGATGGAATCATCCCCGCAATCGGACTACTTGCAACACCATAATTCTTCTCGATTATTCTCCCTGCTTCATACCCCAATCTTCCAGCTTCTATAGCTAATTTCATCGCCTGAGCCATTTTAACTGGATCAGATGCATTAGAAACCGCTGTATTTAAAAGTACCCCATCTGCGCCAAGTTCCATTGCATATGCTGTGTCCTTTGGCGAGCCAATTCCTGCATCCACAATAACAGGTACATTACTTTGCTCGATAATAAATTGTAAATTTAGCGGATTGATAATTCCTTTTCCTGACCCAATGGGGGAAGCACCTGGCATAATAGCATGTACACCTAACTGTTCTAACCGTTTTGCCAGCACAACATCATCAGAGGTATAAGGCAACACAATGAATCCCTCTTCTAATAATTGTTCAGATGCCCTCAAAGTTTCTATCGGATCCGGCAGCAGCGACTTATCACAACCGATTACTTCTACTTTAATCATGTCACATAGTCCAGATGCCTTTGCGAGTTTAGCAATTCTTACCGCTTCTTCTGCAGTCTTCGCTCCCGCAGTATTCGGAAGGAGAGTATAACGCTTTAAATCCAGCTGTTCCAAGAAATTAGGCTGTGATTTTTCAAATATATTCATCCTGCGTACCGCAAAGGTTAGAATCTCACTTTCTGATACTTCTACCGCTTTTTTTTGTATTTCAAATGATGGGTATTTTCCTGTCCCAAGTAACAAACGAGACCGAAAGGTACGATTTGCTATTGTTAACATTTTCATCCTCCTCCAACAAAGTGAATTAGTTCTACTCTATCGCTTTCTTTTAATACATGTGTTTGGTACTGTTCTTTTTGCAAAATATCCCGATTTATTTCTACTATGACAATACGATTATTTAATTCAAAAAAGTGTAGGAGATCCTCTACCGTAACAACCTCTTTAGGCAGCTGTTGTTCCTTACCATTCAATTGTATATTCAATTACTCCCCTCCCCATCAGACTAAAATACGTCGCTCAACTTTAAAGGCATCTAGCCATTCGCTTTTTACAGGCATACCCAATATTAAATCTCTAATCATCTTTCCTGTTATAGGAGCTAAAAGAATTCCATTTCTTTGGTGTCCAGTTGCAAAATACAAGCCTTTCATTTCTGGATGCTCACCTATAAATGGATAACCATCATACGTTTGTGGTCTTAGGCCAGCCCACGCTCTCTTCCACTTCATCCTTCCAACTTCTGGTATCATTTCCTTTGCTTTTTGTATAACTTCCTCTATCCCATCAAGGGAAGGTTCCTCACTCCATTCATTCCATTTTTTCGTTGCTCCAATAATGAACTCCTGATTATTTCTTGGTACAATGTAAAATTGATTATGAAATACGGAATATTGCAAGGGAAATCCTTCATTTTCTACAGATACACATTCTCCCTTAACCGGGGTAATTTCGTGTGATAACCCTAATTGCTGAAAGAAGTAATTGCTCCATACTCCACTTGCAATGACTACATTTTCTGCGAAAAAAGCACCTTGCGACGTTTTTATGACATAATCTATCCCTTTCTTTTTGACTCCTAATACACGGGTATATTCATAAACTTCTGCTCCGAATAGCTGCGCTCCTTTACTTAAACCATTACATGCTATCAATGGGGTGATATGTACATCCTCTTTCAAAAATGCTGCTCCGAAGATAGCGCTAGAAAGCTGGGGAACCATTTTCCTTGCTAGTTCAGCATCCAGCCATTCCACGGATGATAGGGCCAAAATAGGTTCTAGTTCCCCTTTTTCTTCCTCTGAATAAGCAAGCTTTAATAAACCGCCATTTCTTTTCTCAAAATCAATAGCAGTAAGCTCCCTTATCTCCTCATAAAGCTCCTTATATAAAAGCTGACTACTTCTTGCAAATGGATAAAGTTGCTTAAACTCTTTATATTCAGAGTGAGCGCCAAGCATCCCAGCTGCTGCGCTTGTTGATTTCCCACCTATTGTATTTGCTTCTAATATGGCGACCTTCCTGTTTTCTTTTGCTAAATAGTAAGCAATAGAACTACCAATAATTCCTCCACCTACAATAACGACATCAAATTTTTTGGATTCCACACTCTTCACATCTTTCCCTTAGTCGTTGTACTGCTTTTAATGGCTGAGACGCTGAAAATATAGCAGACATAATCGCTACTCCATCTACACCTAAACTTGCTAATTTACCGACTCGTTCTTCAGTTATTCCACCTATAGCATAAATAGGAATAGTTAGATCTCTCTTTATATCAGTGATCGATGGCAACGCGATAGGTATCTTTCCTTTTTTACTGTCAGTCGGAAAACAATGGCCATATATCACATAATCAGCCCGAGCATTTTCTGCTATGATTGCTTCCTGTTGACTATGAACAGATACACCTATAGATAATGTTGGATAAATATTTTTTACTGGTTGAATAGGTAATCCATTGCCTGGTAAATGCACATGTCTTAAAGAGAGCAATGCTGCAACGTCTAGGCGGTCATTTATGATTATTTTCTGAGCCGGTACCCCTTCCTTAAGCAGCCTCTCACCAAGTAAATAAATTTCTTTTGGGCTTTTTGCTTTCTCTCTAATTTGCACATAATCCACATATGGGTGAATTTCTAATAATATGGAGGAGAGTCTTTCAAAGGAATGTTTATTATCTGTTACAGCCATTATCTTCATTTCATCATCTCCCAACTATTAATTCAGCATTTAAATATTAAATTTTAAAAAGAAAACACAAAAAACCACTTTCCCAAGCAGAAAGTGGTTAATAAATTACACCTAATGAAAAAAGACCATTAGGCACACATATTTAAAGGTATCCACTTTCCTACGCAGGTACGAACCTGTTCAGGTTTTAAGGGTTTAAAAGTAACTACTTTATTCTCAGCCCTTATCAAGGGATCCCCTAGTGTGATTCAATTATAAACTTTACCCATATAATACCATAGACTGATAATTTAGCAATAATAAAATTCTCAATTTTTCCACTTTTAAAGTTCGCCTAAAATCTAAAATATTTTTTTTAGGAAAAAACAAGCATATGTCCACATTCTCTTCCATGTGTTAAAATGACTCTTGTACTATTTTTATTACCTACTAAAAGAAGCAATCATTAGAAAAGCTGTTGTCGGATGATAGCCATTATTTTTGCAGCCTAAAAAAGTTCGCTTCTCAAAATAAAAGAACTGGAGGGACAAGTGTGAATAGTATCCCTTTTATTACAGTAGAAGGACCTATCGGAGTGGGAAAAACTTCTTTAGCTAAATTGCTCTCAGAGTATTTTCAATACGAACTTCTTAAGGAGATTGTAGAGGAAAATCCCTTTCTCGGAAAATTTTATGAAAACATTGATGAATGGAGTTTTCAAACAGAAATGTTTTTCTTATGTAATCGATTTAAGCAATTAAACGATACAAGAGACCATTACTTAAATAAAAACATACCTGTAGTTGCAGATTATCATATATTAAAAAATCTCATTTTCGCAAAAAGATCCTTGCAGGATAGTGATTTAGACAAATATATTCGAATATATGACGTGTTAACAGAAGACCTGCCGATGCCGAATATTATTATTTATTTACATGCAAGTTTAGATACACTTATGGCACGAATCAAAAAGAGAGATAGAGACATCGAAAAAAATATTAGTCCTCTTTATCTAGAACAACTAGCATCTGATTACGATGTTGTCATGAATGACTTCAAAAAGAATAACCCACAGATCCCAGTATTAGATTTCAATGGAGATACATTGGATTTTATTCAAAACAAACAAGACTTAGTAAAAATTATAGACGCAATAAAAGAAACTTTAAATATAGGAGCCTTTAATCATGAATCTACGAACAAAATATAATATTCCGAGTAATTCTGTTATTACAATTGCTGGGACAGTTGGCGTAGGAAAATCTACCTTAACAAATGCATTAGCAGATGCCTTGCAATTTCGGACTTCCTTTGAGAAAGTCGACACAAACCCATATCTTGATAAATTTTATCACGATTTCAGCCGCTGGAGTTTTCATCTGCAAGTATATTTTTTAGCAGAACGATTTAAAGAACAAAAGAGAATCTTTGAGTATGGCGGCGGATTTATTCAAGATCGTTCCATTTATGAGGATACCGGTATATTTGCAAGAATGCATTACGAAAAAGGAACCATGTCGGAAGTAGATTACGAAACATATACGAGTCTTTTTGAAGCGATGGTTATGACTCCTTACTTCCCCCATCCAGACCTTTTAATATACCTAGAAGGCTCTCTCGAGGACATTTTACAGCGTATTGATCGAAGAGGCCGCGAAATGGAAAAGCAAACGCCAATTGATTATTGGAAAGAGATGCATGGAAGATATGAGAAATGGATTGATTCTTTCTCCGCATGTCCAGTTCTTCGTCTAAATATTAACGAATATGATGCAATTGCTGGCAGCCAATCTATCGAACCTATAATAGAAAAAATAGGTACTATTCTTCAACATAAAAACTATAGCAAAAAAGCGTAGAAGGACTTTCCACGTTTTCCTTTTACAGCCAGACATTCACTAGAAAGCCTGGCTGTAAGGGAAAACAAAGGAAAATCCTTTTTATTTATTCATTCAATGATTTTATTTTACTAACTTTATAAAAAAAGCTTATAAAACATAAAAAACCTGCTACCGTAGTAGCAGGTCACATATATCTCCAAATATTATGCGCAATGTAAAATATAAAATCATGGAGGAGGAAAGGGGATTCGAACCCCTGCGCGGTTTGACCCGCCTGTCGGTTTTCAAGACCGATCCCTTCAGCCGGACTTGGGTATTCCTCCATCAGACAAATAATAATATATCATCTATTATTTCATAAGTCAACTATATTTTTCATTTTTTTATTTTTTATTTTCTAATAAAGGAGCTAGGAAAAATAGTTGACCTCCAAAGAATATACAATCCCTCTAAAGAGGTCAACCCTTTTTAACTGTTTGCCCTATTATTCAGGGGCAATTACTTCTCTATTTCTCATATATGGTCGTAGTACTTCAGGAATTACCACACTGCCGTCAGCTTGCTGATAATTCTCTAAAATCGCAGCAACTGTTCTTCCGATAGCAAGACCAGATCCGTTTAATGTATGCACATGCTCCGGTTTTCCTTTAGGCTCTCTACGGAAACGAATATTAGCTCTTCTTGCTTGAAATGCTTCAAAATTACTGCAAGAAGAAATTTCACGGTACATATTGTAGCTTGGAATCCATACCTCTACATCATATTTCTTGGCGGCTGTAAACCCTAAATCACCTGTACACATGCTCAATACACGGTATGGTAAACCTAGAAGCTGTAATACCTTTTCGGCATTTTTTGTTAAAGATTCTAACTCTTCATAAGAATCCTCTGGCTTAACAAATTTAACTAGCTCAACTTTATTAAATTGATGCTGTCTAATTAATCCCCTAGTATCTCTTCCAGCAGATCCTGCTTCTGAACGGAAGTTTGCACTAAATGCAGCATACTTGATTGGTAATTGATCTCCATCCAGTATTTCATCTCTATGCAAGTTCGTTACTGGTACTTCAGAAGTTGGAATTAAGAAATAATCTTCTTTTTCTATTAAGAAAGCATCTTCCTCAAACTTAGGTAATTGGCCAGTTCCTGTTAAGCTAGCTCTATTTACTAAGAATGGGGGGATAATTTCTTTATAGCCATGTTCCTCTGTATGCAAATCAAGCATGAAATTAAATAACGCTCTTTCTAGTTTTGCCCCTAATCCTTTATAAAATACAAAGCGGCTTCCTGTCACCTTCGCTGCTCGTTCAAAATCAAGTAAATCTAAATCTGTTGCAACATCCCAGTGAGGCTTTGGTTCAAAATCAAATTTTCTAATTTCGCCCCATTTTCTAATTTCAACATTATCATCTTCCGTATCTCCTACTGGAACACTTTCATGAGGGAGATTTGGAATACCAAGCATGATTGTTTGTAATCTTTCTTCTACATCGCGGAGCTCGTTATCATATTCTTTAATTTTTTCACCAACTTCTCTCATTTCACTGATAAGAGCTTCTGCATCTTTTTTCTCTCTCTTTAATACAGCAACTTGCTGAGAAACCTCATTTCGTTTACTTTTCAGCTGCTCTGTTTCAACGATTAACTCTCTTCTTCTTACATCCAATGCTTCAAAATTATCAAGCTCTGATAAGTCTTCTCCTCGATGCTGTAACTGACTTTTTACAAAATCAAAATTAGCACGAACAAATTTGATATCTAACATTACTATTCCTCCTATGTTTTATTTCTACATGCAATCTACTGTTACACACCCTGTGACCTTAATCTTTTTTGCAAATAAAAAACTCCCATCCCCAAAAGGGACGAGAGTTACCCGCGTTGCCACCCTAGTTAAAAGCATAAAACTGCTTTTCACCTTAAAGATCATAACGGTTTTTAGCCGAAAACAATTACTTGCAGCATATGCGTTCCTTGTTTTTACTCTAGGATGGATTCGCAGGCTTTATTCACCGATTCGCACCAACCATCGGCTCTCTTTAAAGAATAAGTAACCTGTTACTATTTCCTATCATAGTAGATTCCATATATTAGTTGCATTTATCTTACTATAATTATTTCCGAAATTCAACAGCTTATGCAAATAAGTGTTGCTTCGCTTCTATCGCCATTTTAATAAAATAACCAGTTAAGCGATGATCCTCCGTTAACTCAGGATGGAAAGAACATCCCAAGAACTGAGCTTCCCGTGCTGCTACAATACGATCATTATGTTTAGCTAAAACCTCAACATTTTCACCAACACTAACAATATGTGGTGCTCGGATAAATACAGCAGTAAAATCCTCCGCGACCCCAGCAATATCTAGGTTGGCCTCAAAGCTCTCCTTTTGTCTCCCAAAGGAATTACGCTCCACTTGTACATCCATTACACCAATATGAGGCTTATCATAGCCTTTAATGGAGTTTGCTAATAAGATTAACCCTGCGCATGTCCCAAACATTGGTTTCCCTGTCTTAGCAAATGCCTGCAGCGCCTCCATAAGTTCATATTTATCAATCAGTCGTCGCATGGTTGTACTTTCTCCACCAGGGATAATAAGACCGTCTATGTCATCCAATTGTTCTACTTTCTTTACGACAATCGCTTCTGCATTATTTGCTTCAATTGCATTAACATGTTCTCTAACTGCACCTTGTAAACCAAGGACCCCTATTTTTATATTTACCGTTGCGCTCATCTTACCAACCACGCTCTTGCATACGAGCTTCTGGTGCTAAACTAGATATTTCAATTCCTTTCATTGCTGTTCCAAGGTTTTTAGAAATTTCCGCAATCAACTCATAATCTTGATAATGAGTAGTGGCTTCTACTATTGCTCTAGCAAATTTTGCAGGATTATCTGATTTAAAAATACCAGAACCGACAAATACACCATCGGCACCTAATTGCATCATTAAAGCTGCATCAGCAGGCGTTGCAACACCACCAGCAGCGAAGTTGACAACCGGCAGGCGACCTAGTCTCTTAATTTCTAAAAGAAGCTCATATGGAGCTCCTAAGATCTTCGCTTCTGTCATTAATTCATCTTCATTCATGTAAGCAACTTTACGGACTTGCGCATTTACTTTTCTAATGTGACGGACTGCTTCCACAATATTTCCCGTTCCTGGTTCCCCTTTTGTACGAAGCATAGAAGCACCTTCGCCGATACGTCTTGCTGCTTCTCCAAGGTCACGACAACCACATACAAATGGAACAGTATATTCATTTTTATTTAAATGAAACTCTTCATCTGCTGGAGTTAGAACTTCACTCTCATCAATATAATCCACACCCATAGCTTCAAGCACTCTTGCTTCGACAATATGACCAATACGCGCCTTTGCCATTACAGGGATTGTTACAGCATTCATTACTTCCTCTACAATTGTAGGATCAGCCATTCTAGCAACTCCGCCAGCTGCACGAATATCGGAAGGAACACGTTCAAGAGCCATAACAGCTACCGCCCCTGCTTCCTCTGCAATCTTGGCCTGTTCTGCGTTGATAACATCCATGATTACTCCGCCTTTTTGCATTTCAGCCATTCCACGTTTTACTCTATCAGTCCCAGTTTTCATTGTTTGCCCCCTGTAAAGTATCTTTTTCAATTTTAATTATCTTAATCTTTCGAATAAAATTATTATTCCCTACTGAAAATAAACAATAAAAAAGAGCTTCTGTCAATACAGAAGCTCT
Organism: Niallia circulans; assembly: GCF_003726095.1. Classification (NCBI taxonomy): domain Bacteria; kingdom Bacillati; phylum Bacillota; class Bacilli; order Caryophanales; family Bacillaceae; genus Niallia; species Niallia circulans. The sequence goes on along the minus strand of NZ_CP026031.1, from coordinate 3,943,727 downwards.
TTTTCTTTCAATTTCCATAATGTATGCGATTTATCTAGTTAATTATTGTTCTTGGCTATTTAAATCGTTTTTAATTAAAACCAGCCTTTTACTGTATCAGAAACACTTCCCCATACATTCGCGAAGAATGAACCAATTCCACGCATTGCCAAAACAAACCAATTTGCCTTTTCAACTGTTTCGTTTGCCACTAAATCTACTTGTGCTTTCTCTTTTCCGTCATTTGTTAGGAATGGCACATCTTTTCCGTCTTTCGTTTGCACTGTTACATAGCCAACCTTATCTCCTTTTTTAATTGGAGCTGTTAGTTCGCCATCTTTATTTAATTTCTTCTCATCTAATACAACCTTGGCAACATAGTTTTCTTTCTCATTGTTTTTGATTACTAAGTTAACGGCATCTTTTGTTCCAATGCTTACTTTATCTTCTTTTCCTTTTATAACATCAATCGTTTTATTTTTTGCATCTACGTAATTTGCTGGAAGTACCTCTTCAGTAGAAAAATTATTAAAAGCAAAGTCTAAAACTTTTCTTGCTTCTGCAAAACGAGAATTCTTTGTTTCACTTTTCATAATAACGACGATATATCGATGATCCCCTTTTTTTGCAGTAGCGGTAACATTAAATTTAGCATAATCAGTAGAACCTGTTTTTAATCCATCTACACCCTCATATCCATAAATTAGAGAAGGAATTAACCAGTTAAAGTTTTTATATTCTCTTCCATCTCTAAACTTTAAGCTCGGCATACCAGATGTTTCTAGTATTTCTGGAAAATCATTGATTAAACGATATGCTAGCTTGGCAACAGCCTTAGCTGACATTTTGTTTTCATCTTTTTCAGTTCCAGCTGGGATATTCCCCAATAAATCACTGTTATTTAAACCGGAAGAGTTAACAAATTCGAAATCTTTTAATCCTAATTCCTCGGCTTTTTTATTCATTACACTAATATAATTTTTCTCTGTACCAGCAATTAATTCTGCCAATGCAACAGTAGCTGCATTTCCTGAATGGATTGCCATTGCTTCATACAATTCTTTAACTGTATACTCTTCTCCTTCAGTTAACCCTACATTGGATAACTCCGGAGCTCCAGATAATCTGTGAATATAATTATTTATTTTTACCTTTTGATCCCAAGAAATTTTCCCGTTCTTTATCGATTCCAGAACAATATATTCTGTCATCATTTTTGACATGGAGGCAACTCCAAGGAGTTCATCTGTATTTTTTTCATATAATATTTCCCCGGTATTAGCATCTACCAGTATAGCTGCTCCTGCATTTAATCCTAGTTCGTCCTTTTCAGCAGCATTTGCTTGATAGGGTAGAACCGTTGATAGTGTACTTAAGAATAGTACAGCAATGATGAATGACACCGTCCACTTTTTTACTTGTTTCAATATTAAAACCTCCAAAACTATTTTATCTATTAATCTATCTTTATTTTTTAAGTTAATTATTTCCCTTGTACAGTTTAACATAAAAAAAATAAAAAAAATAGACAGTGACATCATTCACTGTCTAAAGTAAATTAAGGAAACTTTCCATAAACTAATATGGCACTAGCTTTGTTTATGAAAGGGAATAGTTTGGTGCTTCTTTTGTAATTTGAACATCATGTGGATGACTTTCTCTTAAGCCAGCACCTGTCATTTTTACAAATTGTGCATTTTCTCTTAATTCATATAAATCTTTTGTTCCACAATATCCCATACCTGAACGGATACCGCCTACTAATTGGTAAATAGTATCGGAAAGTGGTCCTTTATAAGGAAGTCTGCCCTCAATTCCTTCCGGAACAAACTTTTTATTATCTTCTTGGAAATAGCGATCCTTTGATCCCTTTTCCATTGCAGCAACAGAGCCCATTCCTCTATATACTTTAAATCTTCTGCCTTGGAAAATCTCTGTTTCCCCAGGGCTTTCAGAAACACCTGCAAGTAAACTACCTAACATCACCGCATGTCCACCTGCAGCCAAAGCTTTTACAATATCACCAGAGTATTTAATTCCTCCATCTGCAATAATTGATTTACCATGCTTTCTTGCCTCGGTAGCACAGTCATAAACTGCTGTAATTTGAGGAACACCTACACCAGCAACTACACGTGTTGTACAAATGGAACCAGGTCCAATTCCTACTTTCACAATGTCTGCTCCAGCTTCGATTAAAGCTCGTGTTCCTTCTGCTGTAGCTACATTACCAGCAATAATAGTTAAATCAGGGTATGCATTCCTAATATCTCTGACACCCTCTAGCACACCTTGTGAATGGCCATGAGCAGTATCAATGACAACTACATCGACATTAGATTTAACAAGCAGTTCAACCCGTTTTAATGCATCGTTTGTTACACCAACTGCAGCCCCAACTAATAATCTTCCTTGAGAATCTTTTGCTGAATGCGGAAATTCAATTACTTTTTCTATATCTTTAATGGTGATTAATCCCTTTAATACACCCTCTTCATCGATTAAAGGTAATTTTTCAATCTTGTATCGTTGTAAGATTTTTTCTGCTTCCTCTAACGTAGTTCCTACAGGAGCCGTTACTAAATTTTCTTTCGTCATAACATCCGAAATTTTAATGGAAAAGTCTTCAATAAAGCGAAGGTCACGGTTAGTAAGAATACCTACTAGTTTTTGCTCTTCGTTGTTATTAACAATTGGCACACCGGAGATTCTATATTTACCCATTAGATGCTCTGCATCAAATACTTGGTGTTCAGGAGTTAAAAAGAAAGGATCTGTGATTACACCACTTTCTGAGCGTTTTACTTTATCTACTTGCTCAGCCTGTTGCTCGATGGACATATTTTTATGAATAATACCTAATCCACCTTGTCTAGCAATAGCAATAGCCATTTCTGCTTCTGTTACAGTATCCATTCCTGCACTAATTAGCGGAATGTTTAAATTTAAATTTTTCGCTAATTGTACTTTTAAGCTTACATCACGAGGCAAAACTTCTGATTTAGCTGGAATTAAAAGCACATCATCAAACGTTAATCCTTCTTTAGCAAATTTACTTTCCCACATTTTAACGCCTCCATATTGTTAAAAATATTATTAGTAGGTTATCAATTGGACAAAATACTGTCAAGGTCAGTTTAATATGTTTAACTTTTCAAAAAATTCAAGGAGGCTAACAAATGTCCAAATTCTATAAAGGATGGAGCTCATATAGTTGTTTTTTTTCAGCGGAATATACCCAAGATTTTCTAAAAAAATGCTATCGCAATTTACATATATCTGATATAGACTCTAAAAGTTATCAGAATTGTTATCCCTTTATGTACTTTTTAGAACATGGCAAATTGTATTATCACCAAGCTGCAAATGCTCCAATGAGTATTCAGCCCATTCTTTTATTTTATGGTCTTGTTCATTTAATAAAAGCATGTTTGCTTACGATCGATCCTAATTATCCAAACTCCACCTCTGTTCTTGCACACGGAGTTTCAACAAGAAAACTAAAAAAACAACAGTATTTATTTTTCGAAGATGAAGTAAAGATTCAAAAAAATGGACTTTTCACTTATATGGCTGAAAAAATGTTTGCCTGCAAAAATTTAGAAGGGGAAAAAATAAAAATGGGACATCTTTTAAGTCATATCCCGGAATTATCTAACTTATTTCAAGTATTAGAAGGAAAACCAACCTTTTTTAAAGTACATGATCAAGCAGCTAATAAAATTATTATTTCGAATCAAATATTAGATTTATACTATATGAACATAAATCACTTTAAAAATTACTTAGAAAGGAATCATAGTATACAATTAGAGGAAATAGAAGAGAATAAAAGCGAGTTGACCATTCGCCTGTTAGAACCGCTCAAGCAAGGAAGTTTTATTAAATGGGATAGTAAAGAAGAATCTTATGCCGTTTCTGCTGATAAAGAAAAAACTTGTTTATCCAATGAATTATTAAGCCATTATTTAATCCTATATAACCTTAGTATGATTGCTCGGTATGAAATTGAATGGTGGAGTGAACTATTAAAGACGATGCCAAATAAAGACTATCCCTTTATAGAATCTTTTTTACAAGTTTCCTCAGATAAAGGTCCTGAATTAATTTATCAATTTTTAGAGAATCTAGCCATAAGTTAAGATTTACAACATTTCTGCCCAAGACATATTTGCTCATTAAAAGGCGATTTTTATTTTAAATAAAAAAAGCATCTAACGAATAGATGCTTTTTTCCTTATTGCCTGGCGACGTCCTACTCTCACAGGGGGAGAACCCCCAACTACCATCGGCGCTGAGAAGCTTAACTTCCGTGTTCGGTATGGGAACGGGTGTGACCTTCTCGCTATCGCCACCAGACTTATTTATTTAGAGAATTATTCTCTCAAAACTAAATCATTTAGAAGTATTCCAATTTGCCAAGTAATCATTTTGTCCAGCTCCAACGCCATAAACAGGCATTTCCGCTTTTCATTTTAGTTAAGTCCTCGATCTATTAGTATCAGTCAGCTCCACATGTCGCCACGCTTCCACCTCTGACCTATCAACCTGATCATCTTTCAGGGATCTTACTAGCTTGCGCTATGGGAAATCTCATCTTGAGGGGGGCTTCATGCTTAGATGCTTTCAGCACTTATCCCTTCCGCACATAGCTACCCAGCGATGCCTTTGGCAAGACAACTGGTACACCAGCGGTGCGTCCATCCCGGTCCTCTCGTACTAAGGACAGCTCCTCTCAAATTTCCTACGCCCACGACGGATAGGGACCGAACTGTCTCACGACGTTCTGAACCCAGCTCGCGTACCGCTTTAATGGGCGAACAGCCCAACCCTTGGGACCGACTACAGCCCCAGGATGCGATGAGCCGACATCGAGGTGCCAAACCTCCCCGTCGATGTGGACTCTTGGGGGAGATAAGCCTGTTATCCCCGGGGTAGCTTTTATCCGTTGAGCGATGGCCCTTCCATGCGGAACCACCGGATCACTAAGCCCGACTTTCGTCCCTGCTCGACTTGTAGGTCTCGCAGTCAAGCTCCCTTGTGCCTTTACACTCTACGAATGATTTCCAACCATTCTGAGGGAACCTTTGGGCGCCTCCGTTACTTTTTAGGAGGCGACCGCCCCAGTCAAACTGCCCACCTGACACTGTCTCCCACCCCGATCAGGGGTGCGGGTTAGAATGTCAATACAGCCAGGGTAGTATCCCACCAATGCCTCCACCGAAGCTAGCGCTCCGGCTTCCAAGGCTCCTACCTATCCTGTACAAGCTGTACCAAAATTCAATATCAGGCTGCAGTAAAGCTCCACGGGGTCTTTCCGTCCTGTCGCGGGTAACCTGCATCTTCACAGGTACTATAATTTCACCGAGTCTCTCGTTGAGACAGTGCCCAGATCGTTACACCTTTCGTGCGGGTCGGAACTTACCCGACAAGGAATTTCGCTACCTTAGGACCGTTATAGTTACGGCCGCCGTTTACTGGGGCTTCAATTCAGAGCTTCGCACTAACGTGCTAACCCCTCCTCTTAACCTTCCAGCACCGGGCAGGTGTCAGCCCCTATACTTCGCCTTGCGGCTTCGCAGAGACCTGTGTTTTTGCTAAACAGTCGCCTGGGCCTATTCACTGCGGCTCTCGCAGGCTTGCACCCGCAAGAGCACCCCTTCTCCCGAAGTTACGGGGTCATTTTGCCGAGTTCCTTAACGAGAGTTCTCTCGCTCACCTTAGGATTCTCTCCTCGCCTACCTGTGTCGGTTTGCGGTACGGGCACCCTAAATCTCGCTAGAGGCTTTTCTTGGCAGTGTGGAATCAGGAACTTCGGTACTATATTTCCCTCGCCGTCACAGCTCCGCTTATGTGGTAATGGGATTTGCCTCATTACCAGCCTAACTGCTTGGACGTGCTAATCCAACAGCACGCTTACCCTATCCTCCTGCGTCCCCCCATTGCTCAAACGATTTAAAGGTGGTACAGGAATATCAACCTGTTGTCCATCGCCTACGCTTTTCAGCCTCGGCTTAGGTCCCGACTAACCCTGAGCGGACGAGCCTTCCTCAGGAAACCTTAGGCATTCGGTGGATGAGATTCTCACTCATCTTTCGCTACTCATACCGGCATTCTCACTTCTAAGCGCTCCACCAGTCCTTACGGTCTAGCTTCAACGCCCTTAGAACGCTCTCCTACCACTGACATCAAAGATGTCAATCCACAGCTTCGGTGATACGTTTAGCCCCGGTACATTTTCGGCGCAG